>JAGTTO010000002.1 GCA_018223435.1 Lachnospiraceae bacterium Marseille-Q4251
CCCATGAGTTCTCTAAGCGCTGCTTTTTGTGGTGAATCCTTTTTTCTTGCCATAAAATAAACCTCCAAACTGAGTAATTCTATCTTACATCAGTTTGGAGGTTTACACAAACTTTGGGATACTCCCAGTGGAAAGTTAATTTTTTTGTTATTATTTTGTTTTATTGTTAGCATCAAAAACCACCGAGCAGCTACTAAAAATGCCGTGACACCACTCAAAATCAATTCTCTCATTTTCTTCCCAAAAAACAAAACAACCTCAATCAAAAAGTCCTCATATTAGCGACGATTTTTCTAAGGAGATCTCACAATGATACACACTTACACAGCAAGAATCAACGTTTGCAGCGACTTCTACTCACAGTTCCTATCCCACCCATCAACAAAACTGTACAAAGAGCGTTCACAAGCTCACCAGACCGCCAAGAACGGTCTTTTATCAGAAATAGGCATAACTCTCTATGGTCATAAGTACAACGTCACCTACGACCGCATAACGTCCACAGGAGCCACCGAGCAGATCTCTTACATCAACTATGTGATTGACGCACGGGTTAATCCTTCGAAGGTGATCTATCGAGAATCAGCCATTGACATTTACAAGCCGTCCGATTACTCACTCTTCCAAGATCGGTTCAACCAAGAGATCAAGTCGTTTAATCTCCCATTCCTGCCGGATCTGGACGGATGGAAAGCTCATCGGATTGACTTTACTTACAACATTCATACGCCCTACGTCAAAGACTACATCCGTCTTTTTCACAAGTCGGATCTCCGGGGCTTTACCATCAAAAAGGATCAGCACGGACACCGTGCTATGAAAGCAGGAAGCCTCTATATCAATAATTCAGCGGTAACTTTAAACTTCTATGATAAAGCCGATGAAATGCAGAAAGCCGAGGGAGGAACACGCCACACGCCGGAAGAGATCCAGGAAGCAAAAGACATATTGAGGATTGAAGTCCAGGCAGGAAGAGATAAGTTATCTGGAATCAAGAGGAAACAAGAATTTACTTCGAAGCAGATCACGGAGTTTATGCAGCAGCCAGAGGCAGCGGAGGATCTTGTAATCGGCTATGTATATAAGGTGTTGGGCGGATCCACATACAGAAAGAAACCTGCTGCCATAACATTGATCAACAAATCAAAGAAGCATCAGAAGACCAAAGAGCAGCTCATAGCAGTCATAAACGAAGTAAGTCAACCATACCGCCGGGTCGATGAGGTCAGAGCCGCTCATCCGGATCTTGAAATAGATAAATGTAAGAAGATCCTCCGGAGCATGGACGTAAACTTAGTGACGCTTGATAAGAATACAAAAGTGAAGGAGTTGCCATCAATCCCGTCATTGCTCCTGGATGCAATCGAGAAAGAAAGAGTCAGATCATAAAAAAATCTGGCTCTTTTTTATTTTTCCCGTGAATTTTTTTGTCAAACGTCGTTATATAGTAAACGAGCTTTTATTTTTAGCATCAGAGCAGCCATCAAATACCCTCACACCAGTAACACACCACAAGCCCCACACAGCCCACCTGACATCACAGATGATAAATTGTCCACCCACACGCCAAAAGTGCCTCAAAACGGCTCTGAACGCCTCCTATAGGGTCGCTTTTGGGTCGGGGCAGACCCCATAGCCACACTCACAAGAATCGAATATAAGTTCTGTATTACTGAATAATACGTTGTAGTGTATTACACACAACCTATTGACAGGTCACCTCCGAGGTGGTATAGTAGATTTATCAAGAAAAAATCAATGAAAAGGGGGTCACCGCTGTGGCAGAAGTAAAGCCAAGATCGTTCCGCATAGATGAAGAGACGGCGGAAAAGTTCAAAAAAATATGCTTGGAAGCTGGATTGAACCAGCAGGAGACACTTGCAAAGCTGATTGAATCGTATGAGCTGCAAGCTGGAAAAGCCGTATTGACGGAGAAGAGAGATGAGATCGAACAGTTTGAGCGATATACGTCTATATTGATCCAGAAGTATATGGGAGCGTTGGAAGATTACCAGAATGTAAAAGAGACAGTGCGGACGGAATTTAATGCCTTAATCCATTCAAAAAATGGTTTGATTGAGGATTTACAGCAGCAGAAGAAAGCAACAGAAGAGGCAATGAAGCAGGCCACCGCCGAGGCAAAAAAAGCTACAGATGAGGCGGATCAGCTCCGGAAGGATTTAGAAGAGACTCAGAAACGATGTGAAGATCTCAAAGACAGCCTGGAAGACAAGAATCAGCTGAATAAAGCACTGAAAGCAGACAAAGACCGTCTGGAAGCACAGGTAAACGTTCTGGAAGCAGATCAGCAGCAGATGGAAGCCCTCCGGAAGGAGCTGGAAGCAGTCAAGGAAGCAAAACAGGCAGCAGAGAAGCAGCTGAAAGAGCAGCAGGCAGCAGGAAAGAAAGCTCTTGAAGATCTCAGAGAGAAGATGGAAATTGACAAGGAAAGAGCCGTGCTTGATGCGGAAAAGAGACTACAGAAGGAATATGAAGAACAGCTCCGAGAGATCAATCAGAGGTATGCAGAGCTGATTGCCGGGAAGCTCCGGACAGAAGAGGTAAAAGAAGAGAAATGATCTGGAGCAGATCAGAGGGAGGAAAAGTTATGACGGTAACAGGTTTTTTTGTATGTGTGATTATTGTGGGTGCTTATCTGGCTGTTTGCTATGAGGATTCCGACAAACGGAAATTTGAAAAACGTTGGGATCACATTCAGAAGACCGGTGGATTCACCAACTACAACAGAGACGGATCTTTAAAGCATGAGGATTATCCGTGCCAGAATCTCAGTGAGCATATGAGAAACAAATATGACGAAATGAAACGGGATGGTAGGCTGTAAGGCCTCTGACACCCAGCAGGGGGATAGTTCAAACTGCGAGCTGTCCCCCGGATTTCGTCTTGTCCATAAGCTGTTTTTCATGCACACTGACCGGATTTTTTCATCCAGTTCACATCTAATTCAATTCGATTCAATTCAAGAATTTCTAATTATTTCTTACAAAAAATCCCGAAAAATTGGTAAAATCACAAATTCAAAAATCCCGAAAACCAGCGGAAATATCACGAAAATTGAACATGGGAAATTAGACCTATTAGGAAGGCAATAAAATGTAATGTTTTGTTGCACTCCTGCAACTTTTTGTTGCAAAAATAAAATTTATTATGAAAGGAACTTCCCAAAATGGAAAAAAGAAAGAAAATCGCAAGAGAAGAGTACAAAGAAAAATTTAATAAGCTGATGGAATCATTCAATTTCATCTATCAGGACGGCGAGAAAATTGTCCAATGCAAGGAACCATACCCAGCTTACTGGTTCGTAAGCAATAAAGGATATGTCATGTCAGTTCATGGGAACGGGATCAAGTTTTTGTCTCCGGCGATTAAGAGAACAGGGCCGAAAAACAAAAACGGTGAAAGGGCTGGAAGAGATTGGCATTATAACGGCCGAATAAACGGTAAAAAGACAAACATATCCGTACACAAGATCGTAGCAGACCATTTTTGCCTGAATGAGTTTACAGGAGATTATTCTGGCGACACCCATCACAAGAGAAAAAAGAACAGCTTTGCAGATAACGAGTGGAAGGAATGCAACGAGGCGGCCAATATGCAGAACCTTCCTCCGGAAATTCACGAGGAACTGACCTCATACGCAAAGAAGCCAGCGGAGCAGATCGAGGCCGAGATGGATCAGCAGGAATTTGATGAAACCATTGAACTTTCATCAGATCAGGCGATAGCATTGATAAACACTTTGCTGCGACAAGGCAATGAAGGCAGGATTTATTTAGTGCGGGACAGTGACCAAGCGGCCGCAGCCTATCCGCTGGGAGGTGTGGTTAATCATGTAGACGCAGACGGAAAGGTGACGCAGAGGTTTGTCACTCCTAAAGAACTGGAACGGCTTGAGGGGAAAGACAGCCCGCTGGCCGGAGAACAGAAAGAAGAGGTTTCGGAAGAAGAGAAAGAAGCGTGATCGATCACATACATACCCCCAGGGACAGCAGATCACTGTTGACCTGGGGATTTTTACTGAGTCCCTATATAGGCCCCAGCTATCCAGCACCAGATGGTGTCCGTCACCAATCCAAAATTGGAGCGTGATCCTCTGGAGGTCTGTGCTGCAGGTGAAGAGCTGCAGGGGAAAACGTGGACGTAGAAGGGAAGTTTCTCGAGACTCTCCGGATTTTTGGGCCTACGATAACTTTTTTCCAGAAGTGCCAAAAAACAATTTATGTACTGTTTCCAGGTGAAATAAGCATCCTGTGCAGCAGGAAGCCGGAGTGGATCAGCGAGAGCAGCGAGCGCAACACAATCCATAAAAATACGCATTGCGTATAGCAACAGACCACTGGATGGAGATATCATACTCAATCTCGCCTAAAATGTCATTTAAACTATAACTGAAAAAGTTTTTTGAGAAAACACTCAAAATAGCTTGAAAAATAGTTTAAATGAGTATATAATAAAACCATAATTAAACTATAGTTTAAATGAGTATTTACGAGATTGAAAAAACGAGGTGGAAAAAATGAGCAGAACTTATTATTACATGCGGATCAGCACAGCAGAGGAAAGAGGCAAGCAAAAATTCACAAGACAGGAGAAATCCATCCAGGATTATTGTAAAAATCAGAACATCGAATATGATGAGCATGATGTATTTAGAGACGATTGTTCCGGCAAGACGTTTGATAGACCAAGCTGGAAGAGTCTAAAAAGCAGACTGCAAGCCGGAGATACCGTGGTGTTCAAAGATATTTCTCGATTCACCAGAGTGGATACAAAGGAAGCATATGAGGCTTATATGGATCTGATGAAACAAGGAATCCGGCTTGTGTTTATTGACAATCCGATAGTTTCAACGGATTATATCCAAGAGCTTGTTGGAACTGCAAAAAAATCAAACATAATCACGGAAACGGCTATGGAATCGACGGTCAAACTGCTGCTAATCGTTGAATTGAACAGAGTCGAAGAAGAGCGAAAGAACATTTCAAAGAGGATCAAAGATGGAATCGCAGCGAGCGAGAAAAAGACCGGAGAGTGCCGAAAAGGTAAAGTCTTTAAGCTGGATGAGAGTCTGAGAGAAGATATAAAAAGATATTTGGGTGATAGAACTATCAAGAAATCGGATTTACTCAAAAATCGTAAAATGTCACCAAACACGCTTGATAAGTACATCAAGATTATAAAAAAAGAGATGGAAGAAGAAGCTCCGGAGGATTAACCCGGAGCAGTCTTCCTCCCGGCTCACAGGTGACTTCCTGCTGCCATGCCTGGGAACCGTTCGCAGATCTTTACCATCAGATCCGGATCCAGGAATTTTGCTGCCACCTGGCAGATCTCCTTGTGCAGTTCCGGTGTGATCTGCTGCTCACCAGTCCAGGCAGCGAAAGCCGGATCAGACAGAAGAAGAGTGAACGCCATCAATGATTTTTGATCGGATGTAATGTTTTTCGTGTTATTCATAACTCTATCAATCCCTCCTTTATGCTGATTATACATGTATTTAGATGCATGTACAATAATACGGCTATAATTTTACCCGTATTCAGTGCAGAATAAAACCAGAAAAAGCACAGGAGCGGATGAAATGACAGATCAAGACCATGGAAAAATCAAAATAAAGATAGCTGATGTAATGAAAGAGAAGCAGATCAGCAAGACAAAGCTTACTTATCTGGCGTTCCTACAGCTCCGCCAACTGAATAATCTCATCAATGAGAAGGCTGCAAGAGTGGATTTTGATGTTTTGGCGAGGATCTGTAATGCTCTTGATTGCAAGATCGAAGATATATTGGAATACGTTCCGGCGGATCCGGAAGGACAGGAAGAAGATAATAATTCAAAAAAGCAAGAATCTTGAAAAATAAAATGACATATGATATAATTGCCGTAGGCAAATGAAGAGAATTAAATCCATGCAACAAAGCAAAATCCCCCGGAGATCCTACCTCCAGGGGATTTTTTTGTCGTTTGGGCGAGGTGACTTAAGCCTCAGGCCGACTACCAGCTATTTCTTCCTATCCAGCCATTTGCAGATGTAGTAGGCAACTACACTTGCCATGACAGAAAGAATAAATGAAGAGAACAAGTCCATACAACAACACCCCCTTCCTGCTCCAGTATGGGGGCGGTAGCTCCGGTATTATAGCATAAAAAGATCGTTTTGTGACAAATAATAGCATGTATGTTTATAAAAGGTGCAAAAACCTATTGATAAGATACACGGTCAAGGGAGACATATAGGTTTTTTAAAATTGTTTTAATAAAATTAGTTAATATCCAGCTATATATAATATTAAATACCTATTTTCTTTCTGAATATGGTACGACTTGAACATGTGGGATGGTACGACTTGAATATGTGGTAAAGTACGACTCAGATATGTGGTAAAGTACGACTCAGATATGTGGCTTGATACGACTATATATTGACGTAAGTAGTACCTAGGCATTATACTTGATGAGTAAGAAAAGAGGTGCGAAAAATGGAGCTGTATCCCGAAAAAAATTTTGAGATTGTAACGCAGGCGGAAGATTCCAATAGCTTAAATAATCAAATAGTTGCTATTAGTAAAAGTTTGGCTAACACTCAAATCCAGTGGAGTCTTGAGCAACGAAAGCTCTTCTACATGTGTCTGACAAAGATAGCTTGGCGGAAAGATGGAAATAATCCGGAAATAATTCTCGATAAAAAAGAGATTGTTGAGACGTTAGGCTTAAAACTTGATAGTAAGCACAGGAGCCAATATTTGAGAAGTGCTTTTCGCAAACTTGCTGATAATTCGCATGTTCACTGGACAGATCCGGACGACAGCGAGGTGTGGGAAGATGGCCGATTGATAAGACGAGTTAGAAGCACCAGGGGAGAAATAGTGGTATTGTTTGATGATTACTATATGCCACATCTTCAGAACCTTGCTCAGAGCTACATTACATTTCTGACCGATGATGTATATAGCTTTAAAAGTAAATTTTCGTACATCCTCTTCCATGAACTTAGGCTACACTGTGATACAAGACGAACTAATCTCCGAACTTACTCAACTAAACAGTTAAAGGAGTTATTTGGACTTTCTAAAGATGATTATGTGCGGAAAGACGGAAAGTTTGATAGATATTCATTTGAAAAGAAAGTGCTGGATGTGGCTATAGAAGAGATTAACGGTACAGAGATGATACAGCTACAGCCTCTTCCGGCAATGGAAGCTACACCGAAAAAGCCAAATAAATTATATGAGAAGGTAAAAAAAGGTGGTCTGGTTGTTGGATATCGTTTGAAATATATCGTAAAGGTCAAAACCACACCACCAGAGGGGGAATAACGGATGGAAAGTAAGCAAATGAGCGAAAAACAAGAATACATGACAATCAAAGAGTTCGCAGCAGCAGCAGGAGTGACCGAACAAGCGGTTTATAAACAGTTGAACAACAAGTTGTCAACTTATTCAACCATGTTGAACGGTAAAAAAGTCTTGAAAATTGAGGCTTTAAAGGAATACAAAAGCAAAGAGGTTGAAACAGAACTTACGCAAAAATTAAACGAAACAGAGGCAGAAGTAAACCGGTTGAAGGAACAGCTCCAGCAGCAAAAAGTTGATGAACTGTCAAGAGCCGTGAATGAATTAAAAGAGCAGCTCAAGGCGAAGGATCAGCAGATTGGATCCTTACATGATCTTTTGAAGGAGTCGCAGGAAGCGTTGTCCAGACAACAGCAGCTAACAGCTATCCAGGAAAAAAGGATCACGGAATTGACAGCAACGGATCCGGAAGAAGCCGCAACGGTGGATCCGGAAGAGCCGGAAGAGGATCAGACAGCAGCAGAGCGGCAGAGGAAGGGATTGTTCCGAAGGATACTGGAAGCATTGACGGCTGATTGAGAGTTAGTATTTTTAGAGACTCAAGTTAGTAATTGAGTTACAAAAAGCTTCTGTTTTAGTATACCCTGTTTTTTATTTCGTCAAAAAGGCCGAAAAATCAAGGTTTTTG
Source organism: Lachnospiraceae bacterium Marseille-Q4251 (assembly GCA_018223435.1). Lineage (GTDB taxonomy): Bacteria > Bacillota > Clostridia > Lachnospirales > Lachnospiraceae > Limivivens > Limivivens faecihominis. The sequence goes on from JAGTTO010000002.1 coordinate 8,002, forward strand.
GAGAATATTTAAAGCCGGAAAAAGTGGAAAGAGAGCGTTTCAAGTTTTGTGTAAACAGAAAAAACTGATGTAAGATATGTCATTAGTTATCGAGGACAGAACCTGTTTTTCAGGGTTCTGTCCTTGTTTGTATTATAATGCAGTTTTAAGGCAT
>JAGTTO010000003.1 GCA_018223435.1 Lachnospiraceae bacterium Marseille-Q4251
AATTGAACGGTTTATTGTGAGAAATTGAACGGTTTATTGTGAGAAATTGAACGGTTTATTGTGAGAAATTGAACGGTTTATTGTGAGAAATTGAACGGTTTATTGTGAGAAATTGAACGGTTTATTGCGAGAAATCCGACGGTTCTTTTTATGTAAAAAAAGGACATTCTGTCCCATTTTTACATAATTTGACACGCTTGCTCCCAGCAGATATAATAGTCACCGTTGCCACCCCTATACAGGCAGAGAAAGGGGGGTTGACTTACGGAAGACATACTTATTGCTTTTTTTGTCTCGGTTGCGGCAAATATAGCTTGCCATTATATTTGCAAATGGTTGGACAGAGACAATTCGGGCAACCAACCTAGGGATTAAGCCACCCTTGCCACAACGGAATAGAAAACCCCGGTAGCTGGAACTACCGGGGTTTTTGTTGCCCTTACGGACTACTTATTGCTTTTTGCCTACTGGCATTATAGCATATGCCGTCGGGCGTTTCAAGTATTCCACTTTCTTAAATTGTTCCACTTTCGCACACAATTCAAGAACTGCAGTCCTGAGTTGTCAGATAATTCATCACCAGTTCATGCTCATCACATCGAGTTCATTAATCAGTTCCTGCACCGTTTCCATTTTCTGGTCATTCTTATGGGTTTCTTTCCACTCTTCCAGTGCCCGGATAACCTCACCGATTTCTACTCTGCTTTCGAACTGAATCATATCAAAATCACGTCTCATCTTCATTCTCCTTTCACTGTATATTTTTTATACAGGACACGCCGGATATCGTCCCCTGTTATTTCTCCTCTCTTTTCTTTCTCTACAAGTTCTAAAAATTCATCAGATGGCTTAATACCATCTATCTGCACAATACCTATTGCATAATTCCATGCTTTTTCATTCCTCATCTTCTCATACATCTCATCCCATTCGGACTCTTCCAGCCATTCGTCACCTGCCGGAATAACCGCTTCGCCTTTGGAATTGTATTTTGTATTCGCCGCAGCCATTTTATATGACCTATCATCGTACATCCAACCACCCCGATTCCGATTGATTCCACTCATTGCAGTACGTTTTTTTGATATAATCCAAATCTTCAATTATTGTATCGGGCAGGTCTGAACGAATACCTGTATTCATGTACGCAACGAACAAAGTCATTGTGTCAAAATCCTTTGTTGTATAACCAGTTTTTTTATGAGGATTCCCACTGTATACCAGTTCCCACTTTTCGTCTTGCCGTAATTGCGCTGTCCATTTATGCTCTATCACATTCCCATTATCGTCTATATATTTTTTCATTTTTTCTCCTTTCCATCAACAAACCACAAGAAAACTATTGATTTTTTTTGCAGACATAGACTGCGTATGATTTGGAGCATCCCACCGCATCCGCGATTTCCTGATACGTGTTACCCTTGGCTCTCATGGACTTTATCAAGTCTTTATCGAACCTCATCGGTCTTCCCCCGGTTCGTTTATCCTGATACTCCACTATGATTCCATTTCCACCCCTTGAAATGTTCTGTACGTCTAATCCCAGACGCAGTTCTCGTTTCAGTTCTTCATACGTTCCCGGATAATCATATATCCTTATCTTCTTCATTTTCTCCATCACCTCCCGTCGTGGTCAGTAATATATTTATGACCTTATTATACCACCTCTCGGCGCATGGGTCAATAATATATTACTGCCTTTCTGTAGTAGATACTGCATGAGGTCAAAAATATATTATTAACTTCCTACGGTATGCTCTGTGTACAGGTCAATAATATATTACTCACCGTGAGGACGTCCCGGCTTTTTCCTGCGTGAGTGCAGGCAGGGGACAGGCTGTCGGTGGAGATTTTGCAAAGCAAAATACAACCGCTTGCCCTTGCCGGAGCGGAGCAGTTCACGCTGTCCCGGCTGGGAGTCCTGGTACTCCCTCTGCCCTCTCCCGGCGAGGGAGGAGAATAGGGGTCAAGGGCACCGCCCTTGTGCACTTCCGGGGGCAGTCCCGGATGGGTCAGGGCAACGCCCTGCAGCTCCCGGCAGGGCAAGTTTCCATTTTTCTCGAAAAATGGTATAACTTGCTATACCATTTTAGAAAAAATGGACATTGACAGATTTTGGTGATACAATTGAATTACTGAAACCAGCAATAAAGAAAAAATGAAGAGGTGTTGAAGATGGCTCATGTGATGAAATGCACGGCATCCGCATCTGGACATATGTTCAGCCATTATGCAAGAAGTGAAGAAAAAGAGCGTTCCAAAGATGTCGTCCGGAGCAATGAAAAGATACATCCGGAGAAGACCTGCAAGAACTACAACCTTGCCCCAGACCGGGGGATGACACAGCTTGAATTCTTGCATCAACGATTAAGCGAAATTAAAGTGCAGAAGAGAGCCGATGTAAATGTCTTTTGTGACTGGGTAATCACCCTGCCGAAAAACATCCGCTGCATGTATAAGGATATCCATTTATCTCCAAACGAAGAAATGTTATCCCGTCTCTTTTTCGAGCGCGTATATAAATTTCTGGTTGAAAAATATGGGGAAGAAAATGTGATTTCCGCTTTTGTCCACCGGGACGAAACCAGAGACCATTTACATTTTGCTTTCGTGCCGGTAGTCCCGGACAAAAAATGGAACGAAAAGCACCCGGAACAGCCACGGGAAAAGCTATCTGCAAAAGAAGCAATCAGCCGGAACGACCTGAAAAAATTCCATATAGAGTTGGAACGGTATCTGGACAGTTTCCATGACTGGCATTTTGAGGTTATCAACGATGCGACCAAAGACGGAAACAAGACCATTGCCGAGCAAAAAAAGCAACAGGCACATGAAGATATCCTGATGGCTCAGCGAGAAGCCGAAAATGCCCGCCAGATGGCATTTATGGAAGTCGAGCGTACAAAAGCACTAGAAAAGCAAAAAAAAGCCTTAGAGGGGCAAATTCAGAGCCTACAGGAGCAAACGTATATATTAACTTCGAAAGAGGTGGCTGACCTGAAAGGGGAGAAGACCCTCATGGGCGGTCTGAAAGGTGTTTCCTTCAGGGAATACGAAGCCCTGAAACGTACAGCATCCCAGGTTGACACCATGCGATCCGAATGTGATCAGGCATTACGCATCGCATCTGAAGCAAACGAAAGAGCGCGCACGGCAGAATTCGAGCGGAGCAATGCTTACGCAGATGCTTTCGCCGTTGCGAACAAAAAACTGCAAGAAAAAATCCGGGAAGTGGAACAGGACAGACCGAGTATGCAGATGTACCGCGAAAATGTCAAATTGAAAAGAGAAAATGATTCCTTGAAGAACCTTTTTTCGTTCGTTATGGAACAACTGGAAACACATTTTCCGCAGGTGTACCGGCTTATCGAACCACAGGTGAGGAAAAAAAAGCAATCACGGACAGACCCGGAACACTTAACTGCTGGTCGGTCTTGGGAGCGTGAACGATGACGCAAAATGCCCCCGTACTTATACGGGGACATTTTTTTAAAGTATTCTATTCTCCCTGTATGATTCGAACAGATAAGAGGGGTTCTCGCAATATACAGTGCTGTTATAATCATCAATTTTAGGTGACAGAAAGGAATTGTAAACCTTTATCAAGGCATCCGCTTTGCTGATATTCTCATATTCTGCCACCTCATTAATCAGCCGTTTATATACTTTTCCGATGTCCCAGTGGGACGGAATATCATATAGGCACTCTTTCACATTGTCAAAATTTCCGTTTTTTATCTGCGCTTCTTCGATGAACTCATCACTCACCCGGTCGATATCATCACAATGGTAACTATCCGCAAAATTGAAAATTTTCTCTATCCGCTGTTTACCCAATTGATTTACAATATCCGCTCTCACATTTTTTGTCTTTCTGGCAATGTAATCAATCAAGCTGCATGTAAAAAACAGGTCAGTATTTTTTTCCATTTGTGTTTCTCCTTACACTTCATCTCTAAAGAACTTTGCTTTGACCGAATTCTGTCTGTCCTTCATTAACTCAGCCAGGTCAATCTGACCGTCCAGAGCATCGTTGATGGCTCTGTCTGCTTCCAGTAGCTCATTTTTTTTCTTACCGACCATGTAAAATACCACACGTACAACTTTCCTCTTCTCTTTCACGGCATCCCACGCGATCTTGATATCTGTAAACTCATTAATTTCCGCCACCGCAGGTTCTATGACCCATCTGCGGAAATCCGGAAAACGAGTATAATTTTCACAATTTAATTGTTTTTTTAATGAGTCAATATCAAAAAACCATTCAATATTATTTCGTTGGTAACTTTTTAGCAATTCGTATAGTCGGGTTGAATATTGGCTTTTCATGGGCAGGATATATTTCAGGCTGTAGCGTGTGTAATATTTGTCATGTTTAGTTAATTCCAGAAGAAATGGCATCATATCATCATCAAACCGAACTGTTACCGTTCCACTTTTTTTGTTTGTGCGTACCTTGTTGAACCAACTAACTGTACTTTCAACATTCGGTGCTGTTTCTATCCACCATGTTTTTTGTTTTAATCCGATAAGAATAGCTTTTAACTTGGTATAGCTGTCCCCTTGTAATCCGCATAGTTGGTAGAAATCTGACAGTTCAAATGTATACTCCTGAAAAATCGTATCATCCGGTTTGATTTTGGAGATGGCATACAGAACACATCTCTGCTCTTGTAAAGTTAGTTCATGTCTGCCTTTTTGTATCATATCATTAGCCTTGAAAATTTCCATTTCTCTGTCAGAACGGACTTTTAATTCCTGTCTTTCTGATAATTTCTTTTGTGTCATGTTGTCACCTGCCTTTTACAATATAGCATTATTATATCTGTTATTGTGAGTAAAGTCAATATTTCTCACGTATTACGAGAAAACTTTACCTTCCTCGCATTTTATTTTTTCTTTTTTACTGCTGAATTTTCTTATATATTCATATATTGATTGATAGATAATATTAATATATGATTATTATATTGATTAATATATTATAGACCACTCGCAACCCCTTACGGGGCAAGGTTTCCCGGATTTCTATTGTGAGAAATTGAACGGTTTATTGTGAGAAATTGAACGGTTTATTGTGAGAAATTGAACGGTTTATTGTGAGAAATTGAACGGTTTATTGTGAGAAATTGAACGGTTTATTGTGAGAAATTGAACGGTTTATTG
>JAGTTO010000004.1 GCA_018223435.1 Lachnospiraceae bacterium Marseille-Q4251
TATAATGGCAAGGAAAGGGAGAGAAAACCAGCCCTTTTTTAAGAGGTCAAAAATGTGCAATAAACTGTATTGATAATATAAGCCCCCTATAGGTGTTTTTAGGGGTGGGGAAAGGGAGAGAAAACCAACCCTTTTTTAAGAGGTCAAAAATGTGCAATAAACTGTATTGATAATATAAGCCCCCTATAGGTGTTTTGGAGGGGAGAAAAAGGTGGTGGGAATATGGCAAAAAAACCGACTGAAAAGCAGTTGTATAAGCTGAAAAATGAATGGCTGGGGCAGTTCTTTGAGGAAGTGAAGCCGAAAGAGTTTTATCGGGCTGTTTTTCCAGAGGGAAGTTTTGAGAGAAAGGGGCATTTTGAGGACGGAAAGGCAAATGGCATTATAACCATAGTTGAGAATGATAAGGCGAAGAATCGGATTGTATTTGATGATTTGTCGGTCATTGATGAGGTCAAGGGGGCAGAGTTTGCTGTCATGTCCCCTGTGGCGTATTCCGGCAGAAATCGGACGGCAGCCAATGCAAGGTGGCTGTATGGGATAGCGATAGACCTTGACGGGGTGGAGATGCCGCAGCTCCGTGATGTGTTCCATCAAATGAACCATGATATTATCCCGAAATGCACTTACTGTATTAACAGCGGTCACGGGCTGCATTTATATTATCTGCTGGAAAAGCCGGTTCCCTTGTATAAGCATTTGCAGGATAAGCTTCGAGAGTTCAAGTATGAGCTGATTGCGAAAGTCTGGAACCGTTATACAAGCACTTTCACAGAACGGGAACAGGTTCAGTATCAGGGGATTTTTCAGGGCTTCCGTATGGTTGGAACGCAGTCAAAGCTGGGAAAGAGATACCCGGTAAAGGCTTTTGAAACGGGCGAGAGAGTGACGATTGAGTATTTGAACGGGTATCTTATGGATAAGAGCAAGGCGGTCACGGATTTTCACTATAAGAGCGATTTGAGTCTTGCCGAAGCCCGGAAGAAGTACCCGGAATGGTATGAAAAGCGAATTGTGCAGGGGGAGCGCCGTGAGCGCTGGCATGTCAAAAGGGACTTATATGATTGGTGGCTGCGGAAAATAAAAGAGGGGGCTTCTGTAGGGCACAGATACAGCTGCCTTTGCGTTTTGGCGTCCTATGCCGTTAAGTGCGATATTCCGGAAGATGAGCTTTTTACAGACGCTTTTTCCCTATTGCAGTTCCTTGATGATATGTCAGATGATGAGCATAACCGCTTTACCAAGCGTGATATACTGGACGCCATGCAGTTTTATCAAGAGAATTATGTCACATACAGTCGCAGGGAAGCCGAAAGAGTATCGGCTATTGCTATGCCAGCAAGCAAACGGAACGGAAGAAAACAGGCTGAACATTTAGAGCGTGCAAGGTTGGTACAAACATTGGATTATCCAAATGGAGCATGGAGAAATAAAGAGGGTAGACCAAAAGGCAGCGGAGAAAAGTCGAAGATTGTCGAAGAATGGAAACAGCAGCATCCGGACGGAAAGAAGATAGATTGTGAGAGAGAAACTGGGCTTAGCCGGCATACTGTATTGAAGTGGTGGAAGTAGGGTATACTTGAAATGCCGAAAGGCATATGCTATAATACCAGTAGGCGAAAATGACAGAAGTGCTCATGTGGCACAGCAAAAAGCCCCGGAGGTTGCGACTCCGGGGCTTTTCTATTCCGTTCTGGGTGGGTGGCTTAATCCCAAGGCTGGCTACCAGTTATTCTTCTCCGTCCAACCATTTGCAGATGTAGTAGGCAACTACACTTGCCAAAACAGAGAGAAAAAATGACAGAAGTTCACTCATGCGGTTCACCCCCTTTCTCTACCTGTCTGGGGGCGGTAGCGTCGTTCATTATATCACAGGGGCAGAAATGCCACAAGAAGCCATTTCCCCTTGTTTATTATCAAAGCCATAAGGAAAAGAGTGTCAAGGGCGGTCATAGACCGCAGCGTTTACCCTTGATACTCTTTTTTGTTGGCTATAATGCCGGAGGGGAAAACGGCTGTCCGTCCGTTTCGTTACTTCCCCCTGTGCTTCATTGTCCGTTCCGGCGGAAGAAAGTAAAGGGTGGTCTGCGACCATTTTTTATCTGCTGTACTCGCTGATCGGCAAGCCGAAGCTCATACTGCAGATAAAAAACAAGCCCTTGACTGTCTCCCTCCTACACTTTCAAAGTCGCCCAAGAGGAAGTAAGCTCCACTATATTCTTGGCAGAATATACGCACGAATATATCCGCTTGATATAGGGTGTCTATCATGCTATAATATGTGTAGCGGATATATTGCAAGTTCCCTAAAGTGTTACCACTTTAGAACTTGTGAGGGTGGCAAGCCCCCCTTCAATCCCCCTTTTCAGAGAGCCGAAAGGCTCATAATATGACGGTGGTAGCACCGAAGAAAGAGAGGTCAAAGGCATGAAAAAAGAAATGGATAAAATTCAGTTTGAGTACAGATACGAGGTGCAGGAGCTGATGAAAGTAATTGATAAATATGTAAAACAGAACCCGGCAGAAAAGGAAAATAAGACGCTGGAGCGTTTCTTTGACTTACTTGATGTCATGGATATGGAGTGGTAAGGGTATGAACAAGACAAGACCAAAGCAGTTATCATTCCGAGTAAGTGAAGAAGAATACCAGCAGTTGCAGGAGAAGATTTCAGAGAGTGGAAAGAACCAACAGGAGTATATCCTTTCCTGTGTGCTGGAGAAGCAGATCGTGAATACGGACGGTATCAAAGAACTTCTCCCGGAACTGAAACGGATAGGGAACAACCTCAACCAAATAGCAAAGCGGTGTAATGAGGGGGGGATGTTGCCGAGTGAAGCGGAAGTGCGGAAGCATGGAGAGGAGCTGAACAAAGTATGGCAGTCATTAAGGCGGTATCTTCAAAGGCGGGCATAGGGCACGCCATAGATTATGTGACGAAAAAAGAAAAGACAGAGGAGAAGCTTGTCAGCGGTCTGCATTGTGAGCCGGAGACGGTCAAGGAAGAAATGCAAGCCACAAAGGAGCTGTGGGGCAAGACGGATGGAAGAACCTATAAGCATTATGTGCAATCCTACCATGAGGACGAGGAAATAACCCCGGAGCAGGCTCATAAGAACGCTGTCGAGCTGGCAGAGCATACAAAGGCATGGAAAGGGCATGAAGTTCTGATAGCCACGCATATAGACAAGGGGCATATACACACGCACTTTATTGTCAATTCCGTAAATTATGAGAACGGTCATAAGCTCCAATGGAGTAAGCACGACCTTAAAGACTTAAAGGAACGATGTAACGAACAGAGCCGGGAACAGGGCTTGCATGTGCCGGAGAAAGGAAAGACATTTGCTGGAGAAGTCCGGGAAGAAACGGTGGCATGGAGCAAAGACACCTACCAGCTTTTGAAACAGGCAGAGCAGGGAAAGGTCAAGAGCTATGTGCAGGATATTGCCCTTGCGGTGCTGGATTGTAAGGAAACAGCGACCAGCCGGGAAACCTTTATCCGGCTGATGAATGAAAGAGGGTACGGGGTGGACTGGCAGGACAGCCACAAGTACATCACATATACCGACTTAGCCAGGGAACAGGCAGGAGAAAAGGCTTGTAAAATCAGGGATAACAAGCTGGAAAAATACTACAATATGGATTTTGGAAAGGAGAGTATGGAGCATGAGTTTGAGAGAAATGCACGAACAGCAGAAGCAGAGCAGTCCAAGAGAGCAGCTTCAAGAGTTAAACCGACAGAGCCGGACAGAGCTGGAAAACAGTCTGCTCAAAGAAGCGTTGGCGATGTCGAGCGAGAACTGCGAGGAATTGATGAAGCAGTCAAATCAAGAACAAGTAAGGGCAGAGCAGAACAGGCAGAGAGACGCAGAGCAGAACAGGAAGCTCATCAGCGAGCTGAAGCAGAGCGTAGAGCTGCTGAAGAACAGCAACGAATTGCTTCAAGACGCTATATCGGGCGAGATTGGGAGCCTGAAAGATGAGGTTAAGGAAAACACCGTCCAAGAGGTTAGAAAGGCGTTACAGGCGAATATAGAGGCTATACAGAGGGCTACAAAGCTTCTTGAGAAGCAGTCTGATACACTTACAAGCGTGATGAAGCAGAAGATCCGGGAGCTGGAGGAAAGCAAGAACAGCTTTTTCAGATATGAGGGCTTAAAGCTGTACCTGTTTTGGGGCGGTATGGTCTGTAATATTTTAGTGTTTCTTATGCTGTTATATGGTATGCTTGGTAAGTAAAAAGAAATCGACAAATCGGAAGGTTGAGAAAGGAGATTAGTCAATGAAAAAAATATTAGGAATCGTTGCTGGTATTGTTGGAATAATATCTGTTATTGTGGGTGTTGCATTGAAGATGAATAATAATGCTATTGCTATAATCGGAGGTGCAGATGGTCCTACCTCGGTATTTGTCGCAGGAAAGTTGAATAGTGTTCTTGTCAGCATCTTGCTTATTGCGATAGGTGTTGTGATGTTGATAGTAGCGATAATTTTTTATTTGAAGAGAAAAAGGTAAAATAATGTAGTGATAAGATAAGCGGTCAAGGCGAGAGGGAGTGAGGTGTAAAAGACTATGGAGAAAGAAAAAAGAGAGCAGGAGAGCTGCACAAGCTGCGCTTATAGGAAAGATTGGTATTGTCCCGTTGCCGGAGACCGTGTAAAGAGAGAGGGGCACTGTTCTGAATACGAGAAAAGTGAGATTGCGAAGGAAAAGTAGCAGTGCTATAATGGCAAGGAAAGGGAGAGAAAACCAGCCCTTTTTTAAGAGGTCAAAAATGTGCAATAAACTGTATTGATAATATAAGCCCCCTATAGGTGTTTTTAGGGGTGGGGAAAGGGAGAGAAAACCA